>NZ_JMKZ01000003.1 GCF_000685905.1 Mycoplasmoides pirum ATCC 25960
TACTTACACTGTAACAAAAGAAGGAATTGAAATTAGCAATAGTACTTCTCCAAAAGAAATTTCTGGTTTTCAAACATCTGATCAAGCTAAAACAAAATTTGAAGGAGAAATAAATACATTTCTTGATTCAATAAGTGCAGATCAAAATGTTTTAGCTTCAACAAAAGTTGCTGATGTTACAAAAAACATAAATGATTTCTTTAATGAAAATGGATTTAAAATTAAAGATAATTTATTAACTGTAGATGCAAACAATACTGATGGCAAATTAACAATTACTTACACTGTAACAAAAGAAGGAATTGAAATTAGCAATAGTACTTCTCCAAAAGAAATTTCTGGTTTCTTAAAAATTGATAATTTTAAAAATGATTTTATTAAACAAATTAATGAATTAATTTCAAATGATTTTGCTAATTTGTTAAATAATGAAAATGATAAAAGTATTGAAAATATAAACATTAAATTAAAAGAATTTTTTAATGATAAATCAAGTGAAGAAAATTTTTCGATTATCGAATTATCAGCAGAAGAAAAAGAAAATGACATATTAATAACATGAAAATTTTCAAAATATGAGATAGAAATTTTAGGTTCACAAGAAATGCCAAATTTTGATAGTATTGTTCCACCTAATGGTCAACCATCTCAACCAAATATTTTAACATTTAAAATTTAATTGATAAAATAAAAAACAATAATTTCGATAAAGATATAAAGTTAATTAAGAAATACAAATCTTAAAACTTTATATCTTTTTTGATTTAAATTTTAATTTAATGAAAAACTGCAAATTAAACAAATTATTTGCACAAAAATTTAATTATTTATGTATAATTTGAAAGGTTTTAAAACTTACATTTTATACACCAGAAAAAGTTGTTAATTTTTGGAGGACTCATGGCAACAATTTCACAACTTATTCGTAAACCTAGAAAACGAAAAGTAAAAAAATCAAAATCACCAGCTTTATTAGTTAATTTGAATACTTTAGAAAAAAAAGTTACTACAGTTAATTCACCATTAAAAAGAGGAGTTTGTACTCGTGTAGGAACAATGACTCCTAAAAAACCAAATTCAGCTCTACGTAAATATGCCAAAGTTAAATTGACTAATGGTTTTGAAGTATTGGCTTATATCCCTGGTGAAGGACATAATTTACAAGAACACTCAGTTGTTTTATTACGTGGTGGTCGTGTTAAAGATTTACCTGGTGTACGTTACCATATTGTTCGTGGAACTTTAGATACTCAAGGTGTTGAAAAAAGAAGACAACAACGCTCAGCTTATGGTGCAAAACGTCCTAAAGAAACTGCTGCTAAAAAATAGATTAACATAAAGGAATAAAATAATGCGAAAGAATCAAGCTAAAAAACGAACTATTTTACCTGACCCTGTATTTAATTCACCTTTAGTTACTCGTGCAATTAATACAGTTATGTATTCCGGAAAAAAAGGTCAAGCACAAAAAATTATTTATGGAGCTTTTAATATTATTAAAGATAAAACTCAAAAAGATCCTTTAGAAATATTTAACAAGGCCTTAGAAAATGTAATGCCACGTTTAGAACTTAAAGTTCGAAGAATTGCAGGTGCTAACTATCAAGTTCCTACAGAAGTTTCACCAGATCGAAAAATAGCATTAGGTTTACGTTGAATTGTAATGTACTCTCGTTTAAGACATGAAAAAACAATGTTAGAAAAAATAGCTAATGAATTAATTGATGCTTCAAATAATGTTGGCGCTTCTGTTAAAAAACGTGATGATACACATAAAATGGCTGAAGCTAATAAAGCATTTGCACACATGCGTTGATAATAAATTATTTGTAAATTAAGCAAAAAATAACAAGAAGGAATTTTTAAATTAACTATTATGGCAAGAACTGTCCCATTAGATCAATACCGTAATTTTGGTATTATGGCTCATATTGATGCTGGTAAAACAACAACATCTGAAAGAATTTTGTTTCACTCAGGTAAAACACACAAAATTGGTGAAGTGCACGAAGGTGCAGCTACAATGGACTGAATGGAACAAGAAAAAGAAAGAGGTATTACAATTACTTCTGCTGCTACTTCAGTTACATGAAAAAACTGTAATTTGAACTTAATAGACACACCAGGACATGTTGATTTCACTGTTGAAGTAGAACGTTCATTACGTGTTTTAGATGGTGCTGTAGCAGTTTTAGATGCACAAATGGGTGTTGAACCACAAACAGAAACTGTTTGAAGACAAGCATCAAGATACCGTGTACCTCGTATCGTTTTTGTTAATAAAATGGACAAAACAGGTGCTAATTTTGAAAGAGCTGTAACTTCAATTCATTCTCGTCTAGGTGTTAAAGCTGTTCCTATTCAATTGCCAATTGGTGCTGAAAATGAATTCAATGCAATTATTGATTTAGTCGAAATGCGTGCTTTACAATTTGATGGTGGTCCAAATGAAAATTATGAAATCATTGAAATTCCTGAAAATTTAAAAGCAAAAGCACAAGAAATGCGTAATAGCATGATTGAAGAAATTGTTAATTTTGATGATGCTTGTATGGAAAAATATCTTGAAGGCAAAGAATTAACAGTTGAAGAAATAAAAAGATGTATTCGTAAAGGTGTTGTTAGTGCAACATTATTTCCTGTACTTTGTGGAACTGCATACCGAAACAAAGGTGTTAAACCTTTATTAGATGCTGTAGTTGATTACTTACCTTCACCAATTGATGTTCCACCTGCAAAAGGAATTGATGGAAATACAGATAAAGAAATAGATGTACTAAGTTCAGATGATGCGCCATTTGTTGGTTTAGCTTTTAAAGTTGCAACTGATCCATTTGTTGGTCGTTTAACATTTGTTCGTGTTTATTCAGGAGTATTAACTTCTGGTTCGTATGTAATGAATGTTGGAAAAGATAAAAAAGAACGCGTTTCTCGTTTAGTTAAAATGCATGCATCTCAACGAAATGAAATCAATGAAGTTCATGCTGGTGACATTTGTGCTATAGTTGGTTTAAAAGATACAACAACAGGTGATACATTAGCAAAAGAAGGTGTTGATATTCGCTTAGAATCAATGCAATTTGCTGAACCAGTTATTTCATTAGCTGTCGAACCTAAAACAAAAGCTGATCAAGAAAAAATGGGTATAGCTTTAAGTAAATTAGCTGAAGAAGATCCAACATTTAAAACATATACTGATGAAGAAACAGGTCAAGTAATTATTTCTGGTATGGGTGAATTACATCTAGATATTTTAGTTGATCGTATGCGTCGTGAATTTAAAGTAGAAGTTAATGTGGGTGCTCCACAAGTAAGTTATCGTGAAACATTTACAAAAGAAGCTGATGTTGAAGGTAAATATATTAAACAATCTGGTGGTCGTGGACAATATGGACATGTTGTTATTACTTTTCAACCAAACCATGATAAAGGATTTGAATTTGAAGATAAAATTGTTGGTGGAAGAATTCCAAAAGAATATATTAAACCTGTTAAAGCTGGTTTAGAAGACGCATTAAATAACGGGCCTTTGGCTGGTTATCCAATGATTGATATTAAAGCTATTTTGCATGATGGTTCTTATCATGAAGTTGATAGTAATGAAATGGCATTTAAAATTGCTGCATCAATGGCATTAAAAGAAGCTGGTAAAAAATGTAACCCAGTATTATTAGAACCAATTATGAGTATTGAAGTTACTGTTCCTGAACAAAACTTTGGTGATGCCATGGGTGATATTAGTTCACGACGTGGAAGTATAGAAGGTACTGAACAACGTGATAACGTTCAAGTAATTAAAGCTAAAGTTCCTTTGAGAGAAATGTTTGGATATGCAACTGATTTACGTTCATTTACTCAAGGTCGCGGTAATTACATTATGCAATTTAGCCATTATGCTGAAGCACCTAAATCTATAACAAATGAAGTGGTCGATAGTAAATTAAAAGGCAAAAAATAGTTTATTTATGTTTTTAAATAAATTAATTAAAAGTGCTTTTTCAAAAACAATATTATTTTTAGTTTTTTTATTTTCATTTATTTGTTTAATTACGTCTTGTTCTTCTAAATCCAATAATTTAGTAATTGATTATTCAATTGCTCGAAAACGAGAGAATGAAAAAACGTATCAAGATTGAACAAAACGAGATGGTTTGTTAGCTGATGCTATTTCTAAAGCTAATTTTACTGATAACGTTTTAATGTATTCAATTAATTGAAATTCAGTTTTGTATAAGTATGGCGGAATTGCTCACATCATTAAAGTTTTAGAAATTAATCCAAATAAAGAAATTTATGTATTTTCTAAAAAAGATGATCTTGGCGAGATCGGAATTAATAAAGAGTTATTAAAACCAATTTTAGATAATAAGCAAAAATTTCCTAATTTTAATTGAGTTGAAATACCAAATTGAAATAATTATTGAAGTTTTTTTGAATTTCATCGAGATGTTATTGAAGAAAAATTTAACAATATAACAAATAGAAATTTAGTTGTTGATTTTTATCTTGAAGATTTTCAAATTATGAATTTTGCAGAAAGATATATTAATATTATTAATAACTCAGTTAGTGAATTATCTGCAGCAAATGAAAAAATTTTTAATGGCATAAGTTTGCTATTAAAAATGCGATCAGTTAATATGATTGCGGATGGTAATACAGCTTTTTCAAAATTTTCAACTTCTTTTTTCAATTTTTTAAATCAAACAAATAATTATTGAGATCAAAATTATTATGGTTACCCATTAAGTGAATCAATAAGAAATATATTTTCTAAAAACGATAAAGCAAAAATTGAAGAATTACGTAAAAATCGTTATTATGGAGGTTTAATTTTACAAGCCTTATTTACTTTGCAAAAGAATGATAAAAATGGTGTTTATTTTGCAAAATATTTTTTGCCAGGTTGTGAATCTATTTTAGATATGAATGATCCAAATGGTAAAGCTACAGAATTAAGCAATGTAATTAAACAAAATAATTATTTTGATCCTTTTTATTCTGTTGATGCAAATATTATTGATCTTTATGATTCATTCACTCTTGAAAGCAAAAAATTATTTTTAGATATTTTTAAAATTGTTGATCAAGATCAAAGTATTTTAAATAATAAAAAAAGTATTATTTATTCAGGAAGATTAATTTCTTACAATAATAATTTAGATAATTCAATTTTAGAAGATGAAGCTAAAAGAATTTTAAAACTTTATAATTTAAATGGTGGAATAAACAATTCTAATCTTCAATTATTATTTAAAGCTCACCCTCGTGAAGACGAATTAACTATTAGTAAAACTTTAATTGATAAAATCAATGAAATTGACCCAAATATCAATGTTAATTCATGATTAAAATTTTTAAATAAAAATGTACCAATGGAATATTATATTTTTTCTGGTTTTTTAAAATCAATTCCTGAAAAAAATAGAGAAATTATTTATTATGCAGGTTATTCAACAACAATTTATATAATTGTATCTGCTGGCTTAACTAATAGCATCAAAAATGTAATAGTATCTGATAATGATATGAATTACATTAATCGTTTTAATGGTTATCCGTCAAGAGTTTTTCCTGAAAATAAATTAGTTACAAATAATGAATTATTTAATTAATATTTTTTTTGTTTTAAAAATATTTTTTTAACTTTATTGAATTTTTTCTTTTTTTTTTTTTTTATATAAAATATTTATTTGTATTTTTATTTTTTGAAATTCATTTTAAATTTTAGTTTATATTTAATTTTGAAAAAATATGAGAGAAAAAATGTATAAAAGCAAACATTCAAAATTTTTTATTTTTATATCTATTTTAGGAATTTCTTTAACTAGCATAGTTTTAGCAAATGCTTTAAATTCAAATAATATCAGTAGTAATAAAAACGAAATTAATTCTAATAATTCAATAATTAATAAAGATGCTAATTTAATTAAAAATAAAGTTAATCCACAACCATTGTCAAATATTGATGATTTAAAAATCACATCATATGGTGTTGAAACAGGAAAAATTAGTACTGATGAAATTGTTGACAACGATGGCAATTATATTTTAACTGCTTCAAATCAGAGTGGTAATAAAGCCAAAATAGTTAAATTAAATTTTCAAATGCAATATTTGTATGATTGAACTTATAATACCAATGGTTATAAAACACGTCAAATTGTAGCTGATACTGATGATATAGGTTATTTTTATGCATTGTTAGTTAATGAAAATTTGACTATTTCAACAAATAATAATAATAAAGTTTTTGATATCACTAATCCTACATTAGTTGTTCAACTTTATGATACAGGTTCAAGTTTTGAACAACGCAATGTATATAATTTAGGTTTACCTAATTTTAGTATAAATAATAAAAATGGTATTACTAGTCATTTAGCAAACCCATCAAACACAATTACTGATTCTGAAGCAGCAGACAACATATGAGATCATGTTTATGTTCAAGAAGCAATTCAAGAGAACGATGATAATTCGAGATTATCATTTATTAGAAGTACAAAAACTAGTAATTCGACAGCAAAAAATACAAGTTCAGAAACTAATGTATATATAAATGATGATAGCAAATCAGTAATTTATAAATTATTAGGTTCAGAAGGTAAAAAAAATTCAAATAGTGATAATAATATTGATCAATCATATTACATGCTTAAACAATTATATTTAAATAATGCAAATAATATGGTTTATTTAAAAGATAATGCCACAAACACTAAAATGATTTTGTTATTTGGTGGAAATGCATATCAAAGTTTTTGATTTTACGATTTTAAAATTGATGTAAAAGGTAAAAATACTTGATATGTAACTCCATTATTATATTCAAATTATGATTTTGATCCATATGCATCAAAATATCAAGACGAAGTTGAATATTATGGGGTTTCAGAAAGAGTTAATTCTAGTGTTTTAAAAAAATATTTTTATTTGCCATTTATGACAAAAAATAAAATATCAAATTTGGCATGATTTGTTGGTGGTGCAAAAACAATAAATATAGTTGATGAAGAAAATAAAAATAATTCTAGTTCATATGTTTTTTTAGCTTTAATGCAACCAAATGTAACTGATTTTAATTCTTCACTGTTTAATAATAATAATTCAACTATAGTTGATGAAACTATTAAAAAAGGTACCTTTGCAACATCTACTGAAGTAAGTTCATGAAATCGTTTAAATAAAGATACTACAGGCCAAGCTGAACCGGCGGCAAATCGACCTGAACCAAAAAACACTAATCCACAAAAAACAGGAACAAATTATGATAATAAAGAAGTACTTGTTAGTTCTTCATCAATTAATGCTTCGTTTGCTGAATTAGGTCAAGTTTCAGGTAGTAGAGGTAGTTGATCAACAATTTCTACTAATTTTTATTATCCTTTTTCAGCAATTCAATCACAAATGATTTTGCCTATAATGTCAAGTGAAATTGCAGAATTAGTTTGTGTTGAACCTCAAAATTATAAAAGTGATTTTCCACAAGAAAAAATTTATTTAAATACATTTAGCAATTTACCTACTACTGAAAATACAAGTTCTAATTCTTTAAACAAATTTTCGTTATTTAATTGCATTAAAAACAGAAATGATAATTTTCAAATATTTTCTTTCGCAAGAGAAATGATTTCAAATCCTAGAGATTGAACAGAAGATATAAAAGATGTTCAAGCTCCGTCAGATGCTCCTGATCAAATAATTGATGTTGGTTATGATTCTGTTGGTTTATCTAGAATTTTGTTAAACAAAAATCCAAAAACATCTAGTAATTTTTTTAATGATGGTTGAGCGAACACAGCTAGTCAAAAAATTATCGGTTTTTCACCACAATTATCAGATAAAAAAATTAAAACTAATTTTGGAACTTATAATCAAATCAATGCAGTATTAATTTTTCGCGGATTTGTTTATTCGTTTACATATGATTATATTCAACCAGCACTTGGATCTAGAATAGTGCCATATGCTAATCTATCAAATAAAATAAGAAATTCAATTATATTAACTGATAGTAGTAGTCTTAATAAATTTACTAACTTATTGTCTATTTCATATTTTGGAAATAATTGAGTTTTAACTTATCAAGATAAAAATTCAAATAAACATTTATGTTACAAAATTACTTATTTACCAGATTTAGATACTTGAGATTTTTCATTAGATAGTATTTTATCTTCAAGTGGTTCATACAAAATTAATAAATTATTTGTTTTCTTTCAAAATAACTTTATTTTTTTAAGCAATGATAACAATAGTGAAATTCAAATTGTAAATACTAATACTAATTCAATAAATAATTTAAATAGCAATTCTATAAATTCAAATATTTGAGGAGTTATTAAATCTGTTGATAAACAATATTTAACTGACAACAATTTATTTGATAAAAGACCTAGTGAAATAATTAATAATTCAGATTTATTAAAACAATTTATTGATTATTCAGGGGGTTGAAGTGTAGTTGATAAACAAACTAATACACCTACAGAAGAACCTATTATTTTTAATATAAAATCTACTTCATCTAGCATTGAATTTGATGTTGCGTTGAAATTTATAAATGGTAGATATTATTCATCAGCTATATTCAATAGTTCAGAATATCCAAATATCATTTACAGCAATTCATTAAATATTCCTACTTTTTCATATGATGGATTTGCTTCTTTGGCGCCTTGAGTTATACCTACTATTATTTCTGGAATTGTTTTTGTAGTTATTTTATTTTCTGTTATCGGTGTTCTTGTATCATTGTCATTGCATAAAAACAAAAAAATGTTACAAAAAGGATTTGCTTCATCTAACAAAAAAATTGATACATTGACAACAGCTGTTGGTAGCGTTTATAAAAAGATTTTGGTACAAACTAAAAATAATAAATCACCTCAAATGTTAAGAGCAGCTGCTAAACCAGGTGTTAAAAATAATGTTCCACTTAAATCGCCAGTAGCACCAAAACCAATTGCAAATCCAGCTCCTAAAAAATCAATTTAACAAAATTTAGAGAGAAAATTATGAATAAAAAAAATAAAAAAATTAATTATAAATATTTAACAATAGCATTGACAGGTTTAATGATTTTTAGCGCAACAGCAATTTGTTTGTATAATACATTTAATAAAAATCAAAAAACTATTGAAAATAGCATTAATCAAAATTTAAAATTTAATCAATCTATACAATCAGAAAATATAGGTAAAAAAGTAGGTAATATTCGTCATTGACAAAACAATAATTTTAGTGGAATAGAAGTTAAAAATGGTGGTTTTGTAGTTTTAACAGGAACTCAAAGTGCAACTAGAATAGATGCATTTGGTAATATTCTATGAGAATTTGATCCACAAAATTTACCTAGTGAGTATAGTGAATTAGCAAATAAAAAAGTTGTTGAAATAGTTCAAGATGAAGGAATAAATCAAAATATTCTTTATTTGTTGTTAGTTCCAAAAAATACATTAGACAAACAAACAAATATTGATCCAGTAGATCCTTATTCATATAATGAATTAGCTGGTTCAAATACTACACACAAGGAAAAACAAGCAACTGTTGTTCAAATTACTGAAAATATTAATTCATATCAAAATAATAACTGAACTCCATCTTATGTTATTAATTCATATATAAATATTAATCCTAAAAAGATGGTTGACAATTATCCTAGTCAATGAAAATCTAGTTCATCAGATACTCCATCATTTTTTTCAAAAGATGATCATCCATCTTGATATGTTGCATCAAAAGGACAATCAGTAAGTAATACAATCAGCCAAAACACTAATCTTAATTCAACTATGGTATTACCATGAAAACAATACATTACCAATTTAGGTAACATGTTTGCTAGAAATGGTAATGTGTTTATGTTTGGTGGTAATGGTTCTATATACAATGATCCTGAAGCTTTAAGTATCGGAATGTGAAAATTAGATTTTAACAAAAATGATAATACAACAAATAATGATCAAAGCTATATAGGTATTCCTTATGCTTATTTGTTAAAAAATATAGAATATTCACCAGCTAATTTAAACGATAGTACTGCAAAACCTAATTTAAGATGAAATGAATCTTACGCACCAATAGGACAAACAAACAATTTTACTTATGTTCCTAGACTTGCAGTTGGAGGAATTCAAACAAACGCAGCATCTAGTTCAGAAAATAGTTATATATATTTAGCATCCGGAATCACAGTAGGTCAAGTTAAAGAATCACAAAATCGTTTAGGAGCCAAAGATTCAACTAGTACAGTTACTACAATTCAAGAAAAAAGATCATTGCAACTAACAGGCGCAAATGTTGTTAATGATCCAAAAGATGTAACAGCAAATTCAATTGATCCTGCATTGTTGTTTGGAACAGCTTTTGGTATTGAATCTTTAATTAATTTACCACTAAATAATTCTCAAAATAATTTAAATGCTTTTAATAATGTTTTTGCATTTAATAGTTATTTTGATATTGGTACAACAATGAGTGTTTCTTCATCAGTTGGAACATATTATTATTTTGATAAAAAAAATCATACAACATCAACCAGTTTTTCAACAAATGATATTGTTGATCCTTATACAACAATTACAGGTTTTACTACAAATAAAGCTAATACTGTTTATAGTGGTTTTGTCAATGGAAGAACTCCTTTTCCCTGAGATTATTCACCTAGTTTTAAAATAGGAGAAATATTTAATTTTAGTTCAGATAACAATAATAATTTGTCTTATTCATATAATTTAAGTTTATTAATTGGTAATGCAATCAACTATTATTATCCAACATTGTCATTTGGTTATTCACTAAAATCTATTGGTGGTTTAACAAAAGTTAAGATGCCAAGTACTGAAGATCCTACTAAAACAATTTATGGTTATGCAATGCAAGTTGGTAAATCAATTTTATACTTAAATGAACCTAAATCTAGTTTAAAAGATATTGCATATCACGGTCCTTCATCTATGTCAATTGGTAATAGTAATGTAGTTGGTACAGCCAAATATAGTGATATGGATTATCCTTACACTAAAATTGGTAATTCTTCAATTACTTTTGCGCCTTCTGCATATAAAAATGTAACTGATCAATTACTTAGTACAGGTGTTGGAATTTATGCAACAGGTATTAAAGATTTTAATGATACTGTTCCAACTATTGCTTCTAGTTTTAAAATAAGTGAAGATCCATATAATACTAACAATAGTTTTTCATCTAATAAAAAAGATCCAAAACTTATATGAAATAATTTTGTTGGTTTAAATTCAGTAAATCAAAATACTGAATTATCAAGTTTATGACTAAATAGTGATGTATCAAAAAATACAAATAACGAATATTTTATAACAACAAAACTACCTGAAATTAGTGAATATTATGGCGATGCTGTTTGAAAAAATCAAAGATTGTTTTACAATGTTCAAAAAAATAGTAGTGGACATATATCTTTAATTCTTTCGCCTGGTGCTGGTGAAAAAAAAGCTTGATTTGAACTTGAAAATAGCACTACAATTTATGGTGATAACTTTAGTTGATTAACAGGCTTGAGTAATAGTTTAACTGCAAACACATATTATGTTTCAAAAAATAATAATCAGGAAATAAATGAACAATTTGATGTGCTTTTAAAAACTAGAGATGATTTACAAAAAATAAATGATATTTTCTATGGCCAAATTCATAAATCATCATCTGAAAAAGGTGTTTCATATCGTCAATTGATAGATAATTATGGACAATATAATTACAATACAATTTTAGAAATAGATCGTTTAGCATTATTAGGTAGTGGTGAATTTGTAAATAATGTTTCAAATCAAGTTTTAACTAGAAATTTAAATAATTTATTAGAAACTGTTGATTTATCTTTAATTACAGGTAATGAATTAAATTTTGGTACGAAAATAAAGATTGTTAAACAAGAATTTATTAATGAAATTTTTAAAATTTCAAAGCAACCTTATATTAAATCTTCTGAACCTTCAAAAGGTCCAGTTATTATTGTTGCATCAAATACTAATTTTATTTCACAATCAGCTATATTTACTGCTTATTCATGAAACAGTTTAACTAAAAATTATGATGTAATGCCAAGAACAAATAGTTTATCTATTAATGGTATTAATAGTTTATTATTTACTGGATTTAGTGCAATGCCTGATTGAGTATTCCCAATTATTATTGCAGTCCCAATTGTTTTAGTTGCATTGATTATAGGTTTGGGTTGTGGAATCGGAATTCCTATGGCAAAACATAAAAAATCAATTAAACTTGGTTTTGAATTAAGTGATCAAAAAGTTGGGACATTGACTACAGCTATTGGTGGAGTTTTCAAAAAACTTGTTGATAATTCTAAAAATATTAAATCAAGACCACAAATGCTTAAAGCAAGTAGCTCAAAATCTACACCAGCATCTAAACCAGTATCTAAACCAAATGTGCCTTCTAAAACAAATGTTAATCAATCTACACCTAAAACATTATCAAATGCCCAATCATCAGAATCCATATCTAAAAAGTCTATTAATTAAATTTGTTTTTAAAAGTTAATTTCAAATAACAAAATTTTTTATTTTATTTACCTTATCATCTTTTTAAAAATAAGTAAATAAGATAAAAGGTTTTTTTAATAAAAATTGTTTTTTGTTAAATGTTTGTTTTGTTAAAACTTGCCTTTTTTTTTTTTTTTTTTAAAATGTTTAATTGCAATTTTTGTTTTAAAAAATTAATTTGAGATTTGTGCTCAATTTAATTTACAAAAGTATGAGAGAAAAATGAATAAAATTAAACGTTCTAAATTTTTTAGTATTAGTTCTATTTTAGGAATTTCTTTAATTGGAATAATTTTAACCACAACTATAAATTTAAATAGTATTAATGAAAAAAATAATTTAAACAATTCATTAGTTAATCAAAATAGTGTTAATTTAACTAAGAGTACAGTTGAACCTAAACCATTATCTAGTTTTAATGGTCAAATAACATCTTCTAGTATTGATTCTGGAAAAATTAATACAGATGAAGTAACAGATAGTGATGGTAACTATTTTTTAACTGCAAAAGTCAACAATAATGCATCTATTGTTAAATTAAATTATCAAATGCAATATTTGTATCATTGAACTTATAATACGTCATCTAATTATGAAACACGACAAATAGTTGCTGACACTGATGATTTAGGTTTTTATTACGCTTTGTTAGTTCATAATGAAGTGAAAATAAATTCAACCGATCCTGATGCAATAGCTAATAATATTAGATTTACAATTGAGAATCCTGCATTAGTAGTCCAATTGTATGATACAGGTTCAAGTTTTGAACAACGTAATATATATAATTTAGGATTGCCTAATTTTGCTATTAATAATAAATCAACACTTTCATCTAATGTGGCTAATAATATTTCAATTACAGATACTCAAGCAGCAACCAATATTTGAGATCATATCTATGTTGAAGAAGCCATTCAAGAAAATGACGAAAATTCAAGATTATCTTTTATAAGAAATACACGAAATCCTAATTCAACAGCTAACAACCAAGATTCAGATAATATATATCTAAACGATGATAGCAAATCAGTTATTTATAAATTATTAGGTAAAAATGGAAAAAAAGAAAATAATAGTATTGATTCTATAGATCAAGATTTTTACATTTTAAAACAATTGTATTTGAATAATGCAAATAACATGGTTTATTTGAAAGATAATGCATCAAACACTAAAATGATTTTAATTTTTGGTGGTAATGCATATCAAAGTTTTTGATTTTATGATTTCAAAATAAATGTATCAACTAAAAATACTTCATATGCAACTCCTTTATTATACGCAAATTATGATTTTGATCATACTGGAAAACAACATAGTAATGATTTCATGTATGGAAAATTCTTTTCTCAAAATAGACGATCAAATGTTCTTAAAGATGCATTTTATTTACCATTTATGCAAAGAAATAAAATATCAAATTTAGCTTGATTTATTGGTGGTGCTAAAACAATTAATCTTGTAAGTAAAAATAATAATCAATCTCATTCATATGTGTTTTTAGCAATGATGCAACCCAATGTATCTGATTTTGATGCTAGTTTTGTAACTAAAACAAATTTAACAGATCCAATTAAAAAAGGTACATATGGAACACCAGATCATGTTAGCGTTGTTAAAAGTCCAAGCACAACTAGTAGTTCAAGTACTCAAAACACTGTAAATAATCGTAATACTAATTTTCAACAAACATTACAAATTACTGACGATAAATATCAAAATAAAGAAGTTCTTGTAAGTTCATCATCAATTAACGCTTCTTATCAAGAGTTTTCTTCTGATGGTAATTCATCATATTTGAATACATATACTAGTTATAAATATCCATTTTCTGCTATTCAATCATTAACGTTATTACCTGTTATGACAAGTGAAATTGCTGCATTGATAGCTTTTGAACCACAAAGCGATGCATCTACATTTCCAAACGAAAAAGTTTATTTAAATACTTTTTTTGAATCAACAGACCCATATTCAATTAATAAATTTTCATTATTTAATTGTATTAAACAAGGAAATCAATTTTACAAATTTAGATTTAATACAAATTTCTTTTCTTTACCAACTTCTTGATTAAAAGATAAAAAATCTCCAGAATTTACTAACGGCGGTGTTCAAGTGACCTCTCCTGTCAGCCAAGATTCAATTGGATTTTCAAGAATTTTATTAAATAAAAATCCTGAAAATGAAGCAAATTATGTTGCAGATGGTTGAAAAAATGCTGCTAGTCAAAAAATTATTGCTTTTTCTCCACAATTAACAAACAATGTGTTTGAAAGTTCTAATGGAAGATTTAATCAAGTTGTTGCTACATTAGTATTACGTGGATATGTTTATTCTATTGCTTATGATTTTGAATTACTTCAAGGTGTAAGATTAGTTCCAATTGCAAATAAATCATATAATGTCAACACAAATGCTATTGCTAATTCTTCTTCAGGATTAAATAACTTTAGACATCTATTGTCAATTTCGTATTTTGATAATACATGAGCAATTACATACCAAAATACTAAAGTAGAA
>NZ_JMKZ01000004.1 GCF_000685905.1 Mycoplasmoides pirum ATCC 25960
GTTTTAGTTGCTTTAATTATTGGTTTAGGATGTGGTATTGGAATTCCAATGGCTAAACATAAAAAATCAATTCAAGTTGGATTTGAATTACAACATGAAAAAGTTGGAACATTAACTACAGCTGTTGGTGGTGTATTCAAAAAAATTATTGAAAATACAAGTGCTAATAACATGAAAGCTAAACCACAAATGCTTAAAGCGGGTGGTTCAAATTCTACTCCAACACCAAAACCTGCAGCAAAACCAACATCAAGTGGCTCACCAAAACAAGCATCTAATCCTACACCAAAACCTACGTCTAAACCCTCTATTAATTAAATTTATTTTTTACTATTAATTTAAATAAAACCCCCTTTATTTTGTTTGTATTTCTCTCTCATTTATACTTTTTTAAAGTGTACAAACGAATAAGATAAAGGGGGTTTTTAATTAATAAAAACACATTTAATAAAATTTGTTAAAATTTGCATTTTTTTTTTTGTTTTTATAAAATATTATTAATAATTTTTGTTTTTAATTAGTTTAAATTCTAAAAATTCGAAAAAAGAGTGAAGAAAAAGAATGTATAAAATTAAACAAAATAAACTTTTTGCTATTAGTTCTATTTTAGGAATTTCACTAGTAGGATTGTTTTTATTAAGTACTATAAATTTAAATAATACAAACAACAGAATTGATTCAAGTAATTCATTAATTAATCAAAATAATGTTAATTCAACTAAAACTACAATAGAACCTAAACCACTATCTAGTTTTAATGGTCAAATAACATCTTCTAACATTGATTCCGGAAGAATTAGTACAGATGAAGTAACAGATAATAATGGTAATTATTTTTTAACTGCAAAAGTTAGTAATAATGCATCTATTGTTAAATTAAATTACCAAATGCAATATTTGTATCATTGAACTTATGATATAAAATCTAATTATGAAACACGTCAAATAGTTGCTGATACTGATGATTTAGGTTTTTATTATGCTTTATTAGTTCATAATGAAGTAAAAATAAATTCAACGAATCCTGATGCAACGGCTAATGATATTAGGTTCACAATAGATAATCCTGCACTAGTAGTTCAATTGTATGATACAGGCTCAAATTTTGAACAACGCAATATATATAATTTAGGATTGCCAAATTTTGGTATTAATAATAAATCAGCACTTCCTTCTAATGTGGCTAATAATATCTCAATTACAGATACCCAAGCAGCAACTAATGTTTGAGATCATATCTATGTTGAAGAAGCTATTCAAGAAAATGATGAAAATTCAAAATTATCTTTTATAAGAAACACACGGATTCCTAATTCAACAGCTAGCAGTCAAGATTCAGATAATATATATGTAAATGATGATAGTAAATCAGTTATTTATAAACTATTAGGTAAAAATGGAAAAAAAGAAAACAATAGTACTAATCCTACAGATCAAGATTTTTACATTTTAAAACAATTGTATTTGAATAATGCAAATAACATGGTTTATTTGAAAGATAATGCGTCAAATACTAAAATGATTTTGATTTTTGGTGGTAATGCATATCAAAGTTTTTGGTTTTATGATTTCAAAATAAACGTATCAGCTAAAAATACTTCATATGTAACTCCTTTATTGTATGCAAATTATGATTTTGATCATACCGGAAAACAAAATAGTAATGATTTCATGTATGGAAAATTCTTTTCTCAAGATAGAAGATCAAATGTTCTTAAAGATGCATTTTATTTACCTTTTATGAAAAGAAATAAAATATCTAATTTAGCTTGATTTATTGGCGGTGCTAAAACAATTAATCTTGTAAATAAAATTAATAACCAATCTTACTCATATGTATTTTTAGCTATGATGCAACCAAATGTATCTGATTTTGATGCTAATTTTGTAACTAAATCAAATTTAACAGACGAAATTAAAAAAGGCACATATGGAACACCTGATCATGTTAGTGTTGTTAAAACTCCAAGTACAACTAATGATTCAAGTACTCAAAATACTGTAAACAACCGTAACACTAATTTTCAACAAACATTACAAATTAGTGATAATAATTACAAAAATAAAGAAGTTCTTGTAGGTTCATCATCAATTAATGCTTCTTATCAAGAGTTTTCTTCTGATGGTAATTCATCATATTTGAATACATATACTAGTTATAAATATCCATTTTCTGCTATTCAATCATTAAC
>NZ_JMKZ01000005.1 GCF_000685905.1 Mycoplasmoides pirum ATCC 25960
TCTTTGATTTGTCAAGATTTAAATTTGTTAAAAGAAATTATTATTGTAAATGATGGTAGTGATGATGAACATAGTAAAGAAATTAAAAAATTAATTGATGAATTAAATTTAAATAGTTTAATAAATATACAATCAAAAGAAAAATTAATTAAATTAATTAATCAAAATAATCAGGGTTCTGCTGGCGCAAGAAAAACGGGTTTTGATAAATCAACTGGAAATATAATTTTATTTGTTGATTCTGATGATTGAATATGTGATTCAAAATGAATATTTAAATTAAACGATTACTTTATTAATAACTCCTCAATAGAATTAATTCAATTTAAGACAATTAATGTTTTTAATCAAAATGATTATTTAATACCAAAAAAATTAAATAAAAATGAAATAATTAAATTTGATTTAAGTTCTTACTTAAATAACACAACAAAATCTACCAATAATTTTTCTATTTGTGCCTATGCATACAAAAAAGAACTTTTAGAAAGAAATTCTAATTTTTTTAATTTTATAAATGAATATTACGAAGATGCGTATTGAAATTCAGTTCTTCTTTCAAAGAAATGATTAACTCTAATAGTAAATGAAATTTTTTATTGTTATAGAGTCAACAACATTAATTCAAAAACATATAAGGCAAATAGTAGCAACAACATCTTAAAAACGATTCAAATTTATACAAAATGATTTACATCATTTGATGATTGAAATATAGAAAAATTTTCAGATGCAAGAGATTATTGAATATATTGATTTGTTTATATATGTGTTTGTAATTTGAAAGGTTTAAGAAATGGAATCAAATTTTTTGAAAAAAATCAAATCATTTTTCCAACAATTAAAGAAATTAAAAAATTTTTTAAAAAATACAAACCATATAAAGGCTTTAAATTACTTTTTATAAAATCGTGTTTACTAAGTAAATATTTAGATTATTTTTTAAATAAAATATATATGTTTTTTAAAAAAAGAAAAATAAATTTGTAACATTAAATTTTGTAGAAATATTGAGAATACACTATAAAAATAATTACTAAAAATTAAATCAATTACTTTATTATTCTTAATTAAAATTAAACTAAAAGTTTTATACAATGAAAAATATTTTAATTATAAACGAAAATATACATATTAAAATCGGTGGTATTGAAACATATTCAGCAAATTTAATTAATATTTTATTGAAAAATAATTTTAAAGTTTTTGAATTTTCATTAAAAAATTCAAGTGTTTCAAAAGTAGAAAAAAATTATGTGCTTATAAAAAATAAAATTTTTAATAAAATAAATTTTAAAAATAAATTAATTAATAATTTTCTTTACACACTAAAATTAAATAAATATATAAACAA
>NZ_JMKZ01000006.1 GCF_000685905.1 Mycoplasmoides pirum ATCC 25960
ATTTTGAATTTCAATAAATTTTGCTGATATTTGATTTAAAATATCATTTTGTGTGCTTTTTATTTTAAAACCTGTAAATGTTTTTCTATCCGTAAAATTGACATCGTCTCAACTAGTTGGGCCACGATTAAAAATTGTAAAATGAAAAACTAATATACCTTTGTTGTCATCAATTTCAAAAGAATAATTTTTAAGTTCTCAAAAATTATTTTTAATAAATTCTTTTACAATTGGTTCTATTTTTTCCTTTGCATCAGATGCATAAATAGAATTGCCGCTTAATGAAATTTGATTTTGTATTTCATTTAATTTGCCATATAGTTTATTTTGAATTTCAACAAAAGATTCTGTTTTTCGAAAATTTTCAAAAACATAACTTTCTGAAATAGTAGTTTGGTTTTTTGAATAAGTAAACAAATATGTCAATAATCCATTTCCATTATCTGTAAACATTTTTGATCTTGTGATTTCGTATCCATTTTTACTAAAAAAACTTTCTAAATATTCACGAAGTGATTCTCTAGCATCTATTGGGTATGTTTTATAATTATCTAAATTTATTTGTTCTTGAACTTCTGCAAATTTGTTATATACAAAATTTGTAACATCATTTTTTGCTAATCTAATATAACTATTTGTTATTAATTGATTTTGATTTTTTAAAACAAAGTTATTTTTGTTCAAAATTGTTATGGAAATTACACTTGGAATTATTAAACCTAAACTCAAACCAAAGAATATAAAATTTTTCTTTAATATTTTTTTCTTTTTCATTTTAGAATTCTCTACTATTTTTAAAAATCTAAATGACAATAGTTACAATGAAACAAGGGTTTATTAAATAAACATATTTTTTTAAATATAACTAAGTAAATAATTTAATAATTATTTAGATTTAATGGGATTATATAAAAAAAAATAAAAAAAACCAAATATTGGTCTTTTTTTATTTGTTTATAATGTTTTAAAAATACATTTGATTTTAGTTGGATTTATGAATATCAATAATAAAATTATTAAATTTTAGTAGAAAATTATTTTTTAATTATTAACTTAAAGGTTTAGTTTTGCTACTGTAATTTGTTGTTCTAATTGGTGAATTAATACCTTTATATTTTTTATATGGCACAAGTTCTTTTGTTTTTAAATTAGATTTTGAATTTTTAGATGTTAACAAAGGAATAGTTGAAATATTTTTAGTTTTTGCTGTAACAAGTGAA